>NZ_JBHZPE010000002.1:0-42347 GCF_042787985.1 Peribacillus sp. YIM B13481 | reverse complement strand
CATCAAGGAAGCCATCCAGGGATGATGGAAGGTCATCAAGGAAGCCATTCAGGGATGACGGGAGGCCATCAAGGAAGCCATTCAGGGATGACGGGAGGCCATCAAGGAAGCCATTCAGGTCTGATGGAAGGCCATCAAGGAAGCCATCCAGGGATGATGGGAGGCCATCCAGGAGGCCAACCAGGAATGATGGGAGGCTTCCAAGGAGGTCAACCAGGAATGATGGGAGGTCATCCAGGAGGTCAACCAGGAATGATGGGAGGCCATCCAGGAGGTCAACCAGGAATGATGGGAGGCCATCCAGGAGGCCATTCAGGAATGATGGGAGGCTTCCAAGGAGGTCAACCAGGAATGATGGGAGGCCATCCAGGAGGCCAACCAGGAATGATGGGAGGCCATCCAGGAGGTCAACCAGGAATGATGGGAGGCCATCCAGGAGGCCAACCAGGAATGATGGGAGGCCATCCAGGAGGCCAACCAGGAATGATGGGAGGCCATCCAGGAGGTCAATCAGGCATGATGGGAGGCTTCCAAGGAGGCCAACCAGGAATGATGGGAGGCTTTCAAGGAGGTCAACCAGGAATGATGGGAGGCCATCCAGGAGGTCAACCAGGAATGATGGGAGGCCAACCAGGAGGCCAACCAGGAATGATGGGAGGCCAGCCGGGAAGCCAACCAGGGATGATGGGAGGTCAAGGTGGAGGTCAGCCAGGAAGTCAGCTAGAGATGATGATGCCGGGTCAATTTGGTGGTCAGCCGGGCATGATGCGGGGGCAGCCTGAAGCTATGTTGCCTGGACAAATGGGAGGACAGCCTGGCCAATTCGGTGGCGTTCGTGCTCCTGAAACATTTGGGATACCAACATATGTAGATGAAAGCGATGACTACTAATTATCAAGGAGACAGTGTTTTTAACACTCGTCTCCTCTCTTATATAAATCGTAAGCCAAAGAAAGTCCACCATCTTCAAAGCAGTGTCTATTTAATAACTTTTGAAAAGGGTCATCCAATAATCCTTAAAGGATTCAGCAGTTTTGAAAAATGGGATCGGCAAAGAGAATTGACTTCTTTATTAAAACAAAAGGGTTTCCATCAAACGTATTATATTCATCAGAATTTAATGCCCTTTCAATTCAAAGGGAAATGGTATGGCAGTATGGACTATTTTCCGCCGAGTAAGAAAAAATTCCGATTTTCCAATCATAAGGACCGTTTAGAGGGAATTCAGTTACTGGAAAGCTTCCATGATGTTTCTGAACATCTCTCCATTAACGCGCCTGTTTTTGATCAATCAAAAAAATGGAAAGAGCGTTTATCACTATTTAAAAATAACTTTTCTTATGTTCGCCAATATGTTTCCGAAGATATTATTAAAGAATGGATTAGATGGGGGGAGTGGGCATTAGAGGGTTTTGATAAAAACCAGTCTTTATGGAGTAAGGAAAAGAAAGTCATCATTCATGGTGATTGTGCCCACCATAATTTCTTGCGGAGAGAAGACGGCACTTTAACCTTAATCGATTTTGATCTAATGGCAAGTGCTCCAAGATGCATTGATTATTTACAGTATGCAAATCGAATTTCACCTCATTTGGAAGATGCGGCCACCAAGTTGTGGGAAGTGCCGCAATTGCAAAGCTATCAGTCTGACCTGGCCTTTTTATATGCTTTAACTTATCCTACGGATATTTTCCGTGAATGGAATCGTCTTAATAAAAGTTCTTCTCAGCTTCATTCGGTCTGGAAAATGACTGTGGAAGGTTTTTCGGAGCGGATTAAGATGAATGAAAAATTGGAGAAGAAGATTTCTTCCCTAAAGAGGAAATAAAACGCGCTTTTGGCCGTAACTTACAGAGTACATTCATCGTTAGACACCCATGCTAATTATGAGCGGAATATAGCTCATTCTATTGCAATGGGAGGGTTATTTTGCAGAAAATAAAATGGACACTGCCACTTTATACGGTATTAGCCGCTGTCAGCTTGGTTGGATGTGCTAATAATGATACAGCGAAAAACGAAAATATAACGAATGAAACAGGGTACCATACAACTGAAAAAGATGTATTGGTACGAAACATCAATTATCGGAATATGGGGCAAGGCCTTTACGATAAAGATGATGCATACAGTACGCGGGATCGTAATTACCATGGCCATGAAAGTAAACCGCTTAGGGCCCGATCATCTTATTATAATTCTTATGAAGGCACGTTAGCCGACAAAGCTAATGGAATCGCAAATGGAGTGGACCCTGTTATCGATGCCAGAACAATCATCATGAAAGACGAAATGCTGGTTGCCTTGCTGCTTAATGACTACAGCCAAGCAAAAAATGTCAAAGAAAAAGTCAAGAATGAAATCGGACCGCTTTCAAATGGCCGGAACCTATACGTCACAACCGATCAAGGTGTCTATTATAGGTCGATGACACTTGATAACAATCTTCGTGATGGCGATACGAGGGAAATGGTCATTCTGGATGCCAATGACATGTTCGAGAATCTTAACATTCATCAAGATCACTTAAAATAATTACAGGGCTGACCCCGATTCCATGGTCAGCCCTTTTAGATTTTTTCTGGTTAAGAATCCTTATTTGGGTCAAACTACTTAAAAAGTAAACGCCTTAAGAGGTGAGAATATTGATTAATCAACTAAGGATCCAATTTTTCATGATACTTTTCATACTGCCATTTTGTTTAACCGTTTATGCCGAAGGACCTGTGCAGAAGGAAAATGAACCAATTGAAAGGAAAGTCATCCTTCAGCGTATGTATCTGGATGGCGAGTTAAGTGAGGAGAAATTGACAGAAACAATTTGGTCGATGGAAGACTTTTGGTCAAAATATCAAGGGTGGAAAGTAGTCGATCAAAATGAAGAACATATTGTCCTTAAGAAAATTGAAAATGACATATCTCCGCTTTTAAAAGCGAATGGTTACCTTGGGATGAGGGAAGATGGTACCTTATCCATTTTTATCGGAAGGCCTGAGCACGCCAAGATCATTCATACTTTTTACCAAATAGACGTTGGTAAACTTGAAGTATACAAGCAGGAGGAACTGCAAAAAGGGATACCGATCATGAATAAAGACCAATATAAACAGCTCATTAAAGAATATGAGCCATATTCGGTAAACTAGGATGGGATGACACCCATCCTCTTTGTTTTTCTCCAGCCGTAAACCCCAAATGCGATAAAACGGGATATCGTCCATTGGAAAAGTCTTTGCCGACTACTAAATAACTTTTAATGAACAACCCTTCTTTTTTATGATAAAATGAGAGGTACAGCAAAATCAGGGAGAGAATTAATTTGTATGATTATATAAAAGGCAAGGTCGATTATATTGGACCTGAATACATAGTTGTGGAAAATGGGGGAATCGGATATCAAGTGATGACGCCGAATCCTTTTATTTTTTCCGCCCAATACCAGAAAGAAATCCAAGTTTTTTTATATCATTATGTGCGCGAGGATATGGCTGCATTTTACGGATTTCAGACTCGGCAAGAAAAGGCATTATTCACAAAATTATTGAATGTTACCGGAATCGGACCGAAGGGTGCTCTAGCCATATTGGCATCAGGACAAGTTGATCAGGTGGTGCAGGCGATCGAAAGTGAAGATGAATCGTTTTTGGTGAAATTCCCGGGAGTCGGAAAGAAAACGGCACGGCAAATGATTCTGGATTTAAAAGGGAAACTTGAGAACATTATTCCGGATGCGTTTCCAAGCTTGTTTAACGAAGGCGTAACGGCTGCACTCAGTCCCAATGGTTATACGGAAGCGTTGGATGAGGCCATTCTTGCTTTGAAGGCTCTTGGTTATTCTGAAAAGGAAATCCAAAAGGTTGCTAAGAAGTTGCAGACGGAAGATATGACGACTGAGCAATACATTAAGAAAGCATTGCAAATGATGTTAAGATAAGGAGTGGCGCAATGGAGGAGAGAATATTCAATCAGGAAGCCGATCTGAACGAACTATCCTTTGAACAAAGCCTGCGGCCGCAAAACTTAAAGCAATATATTGGACAGGATAAAGTGAAAGCGAATTTGAGCGTATACATCGAAGCGGCAAGGATGAGGGAAGAAACGCTTGATCATGTACTTTTATATGGACCGCCCGGACTTGGGAAGACGACGCTAGCTGTCATCATCGCCAATGAAATGGGTGTCAATATCCGCACGACTTCCGGTCCCGCCATTGAGCGGCCGGGAGATCTGGCGGCCATTTTGAGTGCACTTGAGCCCGGTGATGTGTTATTCATTGATGAGATTCACCGTCTTCCTCGTGTTGTCGAAGAAGTGCTATACCCGGCTATGGAGGACTTCTGTCTGGATATTGTAGTCGGTAAGGGGCCGGAAGCCCGTTCGATCAGAATCGACCTGCCTCCGTTCACCCTCGTAGGGGCCACGACACGTGCAGGGTCACTATCTGCACCGCTCAGGGACCGTTTTGGCGTTTTAAGCCGTCTTGAATATTATACGGAAAACCATTTGGCTGATATCATCATCCGTACAGCAAGAATCATGGATACGGAAATGAATGATCAGGCAGCTGCAGAGCTTGCAAGAAGGTCAAGGGGCACCCCGAGAATTGCTAATCGGCTTTTACGGAGGGTCAGGGATTTCGCCCAGGTACGCGGTGATGGTACGATAACTGCCGAACTTGCCGATTATGCGCTTGAATTAATGCAGGTCGACCGTTTAGGACTCGATCATATTGACCATAAATTACTTAAAGGGATCATTGAAAAATTCCGTGGTGGGCCCGTGGGTCTGGAAACGATTGCCGCAACGATTGGCGAAGAGGCACATACGATCGAAGACGTGTACGAACCATATCTGTTACAAGTCGGTTTTCTTCAGCGGACTCCAAGAGGCCGGATGGCAACACAGCTGGTTTATGAGCATTTCGGAATGGAGATGCCTGAATGATGAATATACCAAAAATGGTAATGATACTGGGTGTGATTATATTCGTGATTGGTTTTGCGATGAAATATATCCATCTTGGCAGGCTGCCGGGAGATATTTTTCTGAAAAAGGGGAATACGACTTTTTACTTTCCTATCGTTACATCAATCATCGTCAGTGTGGTGTTGTCCGCCATTTTTTATTTGATCGGCCGTTTTAAATAATAATTACAGCTTGATAGACAGGTTAGGAAGTGGAACAGATGAAATTGGAAATGTTTGATTTTCATTTACCGGAGGAATTGATTGCACAAGTTCCTTTGGAGGATAGGGAAGCAAGTAGATTGATGGTGTTGGACAAAGAAACCGGAAAACTCCAGCATGATGTATTCAGCCATATCACGGAATATATCAAACCGGGAGATTGCCTGGTGTTGAATGATACGAAGGTGCTGCCGGCCCGGCTATACGGCAGTAAAGAAGAAACGGGTGCAAAGGTTGAAGTATTGCTGCTTAAGCAAGAGCATGATGATGTATGGGAAACGCTCGTGAAGCCAGCCAAACGGATTAAAGTAGGCTCGACAATCATTTTTGGCGATGGTAAACTAAGTGCCGTCTGTACAGGTGTACTTGAGCATGGCGGCCGAATCCTTGAGTTTAAATATGAAGGCATATTTTATGAAATACTAGAGAAGCTTGGCGAAATGCCTTTACCTCCATATATCAAGGAACAGCTCGACGATCAGGACCGTTATCAAACGGTATATGCGCGTGAACGGGGATCTGCAGCGGCACCTACGGCAGGCCTGCACTTTACCGAGGATTTGCTCGGGAAACTTAAAGGGATGGGTGTCCACATCGCTTTCATCACGCTACATGTTGGGCTTGGTACGTTCCGCCCTGTCAGTGTGGATGATATTGACAGCCACGAAATGCATTCAGAGTTTTATCAAATGACTGAAGGCACAGCCAGATTACTGAATGATGTGAAAGAAAAAGGCGGGAAAATCATCACGGTTGGCACTACGTCAACAAGGACATTAGAAACGATTGCGTCCCGTAATGATGGGGTTTTCAAGGAAGAGAATGGCTGGACGAGCATCTTCATTTATCCTGGTTATGAGTTCAAAGGGATCGATGCGATGATAACGAACTTCCATTTACCGAAATCTACTTTAATCATGCTTATTTCTGCACTTGCAGGCAGGGAGCATATCCTTCATGCCTATGAAACGGCCGTTGAAGAAAAATACAGGTTCTTTAGTTTTGGAGATGCAATGTTAATTAAGTAATAAAGAGTGAGAAGCTCTTGAAGGGAGTTATTGCGTTGACTGCAATACGATATGAGTTAATCAAAACATGTAAACAGACAGGAGCACGGCTAGGCCGGGTTCATACGCCGCATGGTTCTTTTGAAACGCCGGCATTCATGCCGGTTGGAACGATGGCTACTGTTAAAACGATGTCTCCAGAAGATTTGAAACAAATGGGGGCAGGCATCATCCTGAGCAATACGTACCACTTATGGCTCCGCCCGGGGCATGAAATCATCAAGGAAGCTGGCGGATTGCATAAGTTCATGAACTGGGATCGGGCGATTTTGACGGATTCAGGCGGCTTTCAAGTCTTCAGTTTGAGCGAATTCCGCAAAATTGAAGAAGAGGGCGTACATTTCAGGAACCATCTGAATGGTGATAAATTATTTTTATCCCCAGAAAAAGCGATGGAAATACAAAACGCGCTAGGCTCCGATATTATGATGGCATTCGATGAATGTCCGCCATTTCCGGCAACCGAAGAGTACATGAAGAAATCGGTTGAACGGACATCACGCTGGGCGGAACGCTGTTTGAATGCCCATGAGCGCCCAAATGACCAAGGGCTGTTCGGGATCGTTCAAGGCGGGGAGTTTGAAAACCTTCGTAAACAAAGTGCAAAAGACCTTGTCTCCCTTGATTTTCCGGGTTATGCTATTGGAGGACTATCCGTAGGGGAACCGAAGGATATCATGAACCGCGTTCTTGAGTTTACAAGTCCGCTGCTTCCAACTAACAAACCGCGTTACCTGATGGGGGTAGGTTCGCCGGACTCATTGATCGATGGTGCAATCCGCGGTGTCGATATGTTTGACTGTGTACTGCCGACGCGAATTGCGCGTAATGGTACGCTGATGACTAGCAATGGGCGGCTGGTTGTGAAAAATGCGAAATATGCACGCGATTTTGGTCCAATCGATGAAAATTGCGATTGCCATGTATGCAAGAATTATAGCCGGGCATATATCCGCCATTTGATTAAATGTGAAGAAACCTTCGGAATTCGTCTAACGACTTACCATAACCTTCATTTTCTGTTAAACTTAATGGAACAGGTCAGACAAGCTATTCGAGAAGATCGTCTTGGAGACTTTAGGGAAGAGTTTTTTGAGCAATATGGTTTCAACGAACCAAATGCGAGAAACTTCTAATTCCATAAATATTTTAATGAACGAAAGGAGTGAATTTACAAATGGGTTCTTTAACACAAATACTTCCGTTGATCTTAATGTTCGTATTGTTCTATTTCTTATTGATCCGTCCGCAGCAAAAACGCCAAAAAGCTACGCAAAGCATGCAAACTAGCTTGAAAAAAGGTGATAAAGTTGCTACTATCGGCGGCATGCACGGAACAATCGATTCGATCGATGAATTGAAAATCGTCATTAAATCACCAGACGGTACAAAACTGACTTTCGACCGTGCCTCAATCCGTGAAATTACGGAAAGTGCACCAAATAAAGAAGCAACATTATAAGACAAACGAAAACCGGGCCATGTGCCCGGTTTTTTTGCTGTGTTTTTTTAATTGGTGCGTGATTCGGAGCTCATGTTGACCCCAAGCACGCCACCCATCATGGCCGTAATGACAAAACAGCCGTAGTAGATCCATTGCTTGATGGTGAAGAGTGCATCGTGACCTAAATATTGAAAAAGGAACACGACCAACAGATAAAGCATTCCAGTACTTCCGCCTAAGAATAGTCCTTGCTTTTTCCCTTTGCCTCCTGATATGAATCCACCAATGAACAGCGATAAAAAGGACACGATCATGATCACGTATGTCAGGGATGATTCCGTCAGTGAAGTAAAACGAAGAAGGATGGAAACGATTAAACTTGCAATCATCGCTATGGCAAAGATGGAGCCTACGCCATAAATTACGGCGACACTCATTTTTTTAGTTTCGATGGGTATTCCTCCTTTTTAAAAGGCTGTTACGTTTTAGCCTGTTTATGTGTTAGTACAAGCATATTCCCGGTATGGAACCTTTAGACCAGGTTTACAGAAGCTTCCCATAAAATTAGAAAAGATTGTGGAGTAATTTTTCAGTTCCCAAGCCATCCTATGGAATGAAGGATGTGTTAAATGAAGTGGAAACCTATCTGGCTGTTATTTTTAGAACAACAGTGATCTATCTAGTCATCTGGTTCCTTTTTCGAATGATGGGTAAGCGGGAAGTAGGGGAACTTAGCGTTCTTGATTTAGTGGTATCCATCATGATAGGGGACATTGCCGTGCTATCCTTTGAAGATTTGGAAAAACCGTTTGTTCGACAGACTATCCCAATGTTTGTCCTCGCGGGCCTCCAAATGACATTGGCATTGATCTCATTGAAAAGTGTCAGGTTTCGCAATTTCATGGACGGTAAGCCGCAGATCATTATCAATCAGGGGAAAATAGATGAAAAGGCGATGCGTAAACAACGATATAATTTTGATGACTTATTGACCCAGCTTCGTGAACAAGGAATTAATGATTTAAATGTTGTTAAATTTGCCATCCTTGAAACTTCAGGGAAGCTCTCGGTGATTAAAAATACACAAGAAGAAAGGTCGGAAAGTGTAGAAACTCCCTACCCCCTTATAATCGACGGAGAGATTCAGGAGGCTAATCTCGATAAAATTGGCAAAAATCATTTTTGGCTCCGGTACCAGTTGAAAAAAATGGGAGAAACGAATATTAAAGAGATTTCGATTTGCGGATACATAGATGGCCAATTTTACATCGATAAGAATGAAACGAAGAAATGACCGAAGCCGTTAAATGCTTCGGTTCAATTTATTTCCAAGCAAACTTTGATAAAAAGCCGCCCACTACTGGAATCCTGATCAAATCCGCTTTTTTTATGCTGCCTGTCATGAGGAGGGAAAATGTGAACAGCAGGATCACGACCGTCACGGACAGCAAAAGCCGTCCGCCAAGAGGCAGTGAGGAGAGCGGGACTTTATAAAGGTAATAACCGCCCCAGCCTGAAATTAAGGCAAGGCCCAAAGCTGACATGTAGCTCCGGAAATGAAGCGTGAAAGGGACGACCTTCAGCACGGTTGAAAAGTGCAGAAAAGTAACGAGCATCGAACCGACGGCTATCCCGATTGCGGCTCCCATGATCCCGAAACTTTCTTTCGACGCCAGCAGCCAAATCACACCGATTTTAAGGATGTTCCCAGCCAGACTGTTGAACATTGCGGCTTTTGCTAGATCCAGTGCTTGAAGCATGGACTGTAGCGGGTACTGGAAATAATAAAGGATAAAAAAAGGTGCCAGGAATTTAATGAAAACAGCAGCATGGGAAGAGCCATACATGACTTGTAAAATAGGTTCGGCAAAAATGAACAGAATGACGACAGCTAAACAGCCTGTGATAAAGGTGATTTTCAGGGACTGTTGAAGCCTGTGCTCAACGAGTAGAAAGTTTCCGGTCGTACGGGCTTCGCTCACTGCTGGGACAAGTGCCGTCGCCAATGATGACGTAACGAAAGAAGGAAGCATGAGTAAGGGCAGTGCGTACCCTGTCAATTCCCCGTATTGGCTGGTGGCTGCTGCCGCGGTGACACCGGCGATTTGCAAACTCTGGGCAACCACTATCGGTTCAAAAAACCACGAAACCGAACCAATCATCCTGCTTCCGGTGGTAGGAAGGGCAATCCCCATCAATTCGGTGAACGTTCCTTTTCCTGATTTGACATTCTTGATAAATCCTTTCCGGAACTTAAAATGTTTCTTTAATTTAAAGCTAGTCAATAAGTAGATGAGTGAAACAAGTTCTCCGATAATTGAAGCGAACATCGCCCCAGCTGCAGCGTATTCGATTCCATATGGCAAAAAGGCCTTCGTCAGGACGGCTATGAATGTGATTCTTGCCACCTGTTCGATGACTTGTGAGAAAGCGAAGGGCTTCATATTTTGCTTCCCTTGGAAATAACCGCGCAGTACGGATGAAATGGCGATGATCGGTACGATAGGAGCGATTGCCATGAGTGGCCATACCGTCCGATCGTCAGTGAATAGGTATTCTGAGAGAACCGGCGCGAAAAGCAGCATGGCAGGAGTGAAAATCATTGATAGAGTAAAGGTGCAGGCCAAAGAGACGACAAGGATTTTCTTGATTTTCCGTTCATCACCTTTGGCATTGGCCTCAGCAACGAATTTGGAAATGGCGATAGGCAGGCCTAACTGGGTAATGTTCACGACGAGAAATAGGGTCGGTAAAGCCATCATATATAAACCAACGCCTTCTTCGCCGATGAAGCGGGCGATGACAATGCGGTTAATGAACCCAAGAACCCTTGTAATCAGGCTTGCGATTAATAAAATCAGCGTCCCTTTTAAAAACTTGGACATTGAACTCCCTCCCTGCCTTCTCAAAAAAGCGGTTATGCTATACAATTATCTATATGCTTGTACTTGGACAAAGCATGACAAAAGTGTTTGCGTTCTTACAAATGATCGGATTTCCTTCTAAGAAAATGCGCATTCATATGAGAATCATTTTTACTGGAGGCAAAGTGATGACGAAAAAGAATCATCCCTATCAAAGGTATTATGTAAAGGTACGTCCATTTTTGAAAAGCAAGCGTGAGGAATTCCAAATGGTTGGATTGAATGCCGTAACAGAGGAAGATATATGGGGAACCTTAACCAAAAATAAATGGAAGCGTCCGCAGGAAAACATTCACATTCACGAACTCGTAGCCGACATCGTGACTTTTTCGAGCAACCAGTTCATGACCTTCCAAATGGTTGAAGCCTATAAATCACCAAACCTTTTTGAGCCGATTTCTGAAGATGAGCTGAAGGATCTTTTGAAGGAATAAAGCAAAGATATACTTAAATTGACAGCGGTTTGTATATGACTCATAATAGATATGGTTATGCCTTTTTTGGGAAAATTATGGGAAGCTAAGTCTTTTTTCTCAAGAAGCAAAAGGGATGCATTTATTATAAATAAAAAAATGTCAGTTTTATTAAAACTTCAGGAACAGGCGTATTATAGAAAGGGGCCTACTACATAATGGTAAAAAGAAGCAGGATCGTTGCGTTTTTTCTAATCGCACTTTTGATTTTCGCAGCGATGGGATCGACTTCAAAAGGAATCCTAAAGGATATCAAGCTGGGTCTTGACCTTCAAGGTGGTTTTGAAGTGTTATATCAAGTAAAACCGCTGGCTGGGGGAAAGATTACCCCGGATGTTCTGAAAGCTACAGTGAGCTCCCTTGAGAGGCGTGTCAATGTATTAGGTGTCAATGAACCTAGCATTCAAATTGAAGGGAAGGACAGGATCCGTGTTCAATTGGCCGGAGTTAAAGACCAAAATAAAGCTCGGGAAATCCTTTCGACCCAAGCCAAATTATCCTTCCGTGATTACAACGATAAGGAAATGATGACAGGTGCTGACCTGAAAGAAGGCGGCGCGAAACAAACGTTCCAAGATAATAAACCGGTTGTTGAAGTCACATTGAAAGATGTGGATAAGTTTAAAGAAATCACTCAAAAAATTTCCACGATGCAACGTCCGACAAATGTACTCGCAATCTGGTTGGATTTCGAGAAAGGAAAAGACTCCTTTAAAGATGCGGCTTCACAGGACAATATGATATCCGCTCCAGCTGTCAGTGAAGTTTTTAATACGAAGAAGGTATATATCACCGGTCAATTTACGGTGGAAGAAGCGAAAGAGCTTGCCGCCCTTCTGGATGCAGGTGCCCTGCCTGTTGATCTAAAGGAAAAGTACTCCACATCTGTAGGTGCCCAATTTGGTGCAGGTGCACTGCATGATACTGTTTTTGCGGGAATCATCGGAATTGCACTTGTTTTCATCTTCATGCTTGTGTATTACCGCTTCCCTGGATTCATTGCAGTCGTCACTTTAAGCATATACCTTTTCTTGACGCTATTGGTGTTCGATTGGATGAATGCGGTCCTTACGCTGCCTGGTATTGCGGCATTGGTACTCGGGGTCGGGATGGCTGTCGATGCCAACATCATAACCTACGAGCGGATTAGAGATGAATTGAAACTTGGCCGTTCTGTAAAAGCAGCTTATAAAGAAGGTACGAAAAACTCACTTGCTACGATTACGGATGCGAACTTAACGACCTTGCTGGCTGCGGCTGTTCTATTCTATTATGGAACAAGCTCCGTTAAAGGGTTTGCGACCACATTGATCATTTCGATTTTAATGAGTTTCATTACAGCCGTTTATGGTACGCGTCTTTTCATGAGCCTTTGGGTGAATAGCGGGTTCCTTGACAAACGCACAACATGGTTTGGCGTGAAGAAGAAATACATTCACGATTTATCGGAGAAAATTAATTTAATGTCATTGCCAACACGCTTTGATAAAATCGATTTCGTCAAACATCGGAAAGTTTTTTATGGCATTTCAGTCGGTGTAACGATTATCGGGATCATTTTCCTGCTCGTTTTCAGATTGAATCTTGGGATTGATTTCACGAGCGGTACCCGGATTGAGGTTGCGTCCAAAGATGTCTTGACGAAACAGCAAGTCGAAACCGAAATGGTCAAGGTCGGTATTGATAAGGACGATGTCAAGGATGTCAGGCTCACTGGAAAAGAAAATAAAAATGCTGTCGTTCGAACAGTCGGTGTCCTTAATAAGCAGGAAATCGCAAAATTGAAGGACCATTTCAAGAAAGATTATGGAGCAGAACCGAATGTCAGCACCGTATCGCCGACAGTCGGAAAAGAACTCGCGAAAAATGCCATAAAAGCGTTAGCGATAGCATCACTCGGAATCATTTTGTATGTAACAGTGCGATTTGAATGGCGGATGGCTGTACCTGCCGTCGTAGCGCTTATACATGACGCATTCTTCATCATAACGATATTTAGTGTATTTCGGCTCGAAGTGGATATCACCTTCATTGCTGCGGTTCTGACGATCGTCGGTTATTCGATCAATGATACGATCGTAACCTTTGACCGTATTCGTGAAAACTTACGCTTCAGTCGTAAAGTCAAAACCGCTGAAGAGCTTGAGAATATTGTAAATATCAGTATCAGGCAAACATTGACGAGATCCATTAACACCGTACTAACTGTTCTCATTACGGTTATCGCGTTGATGATCTTCGGTAGTGAAGCTATCCGAAACTTCTCAATTGCCCTGTTTATCGGTTTAATATGCGGAGTGTATTCGTCTCTATTAATCGCGTCCCAATTCTGGCTTGATTTAAAAATCAGGGAATTGAAGAAAAAAGGACCACTGAACACCGCAAAAGAAAAGAAACAAAGTCTTGAAGGACAAGTTTAATATGTGAGAGGAGGCTGGCATGATGTCAGCCTTCTTTTTGTGAGACTAGCTTATTGAATAGGGAATTACAGCCATTTTTGAGTTTAAAATAAATTGAAACCGTTATTGTCGTTTTGTATAATAAGTAAGTTAAGGGGTGAATTCATGTTAAAACCAAAAACCCGGTGGAACTTGCGAACTGCCGATGAAAACAAAGTTGCTGTACTAGCTGAAGAGCTTCATATCACACCTTTGGTTGCAGCCCTGCTTGTGAATCGAGGCCTGGACACGATTGAAAGTGCCCGATCATTTTTATTTGTAAAAAATCAAACTTTTCATGATCCATTTTTATTGAAAGATATGGATAAAGCAGTATATAGAATAAGAGAAGCCATTCAAAATGGAGAAAAAATACGGATTTTCGGTGATTATGACGCAGATGGGGTGACATCGACCACAGTGATGATGACGGCGCTAACGAGATTGGGGGCCGATGTGGATTTTTATATCCCGAATCGGTTTACAGAGGGCTATGGTCCGAATCCGATGGCGTTCCGCCTTGCAGCTGAGCAAGGGGTGAAGGTATTAATAACCGTCGATACCGGAATTTCTGCAGTCGATGAAGCAAAACTTGCCGGCGAGCTTGGCATGGATTATATTTTGACCGACCACCATGAGCCGGGACCGGAACTGCCTGAGGCATTGGCAATCATCCATCCTAAACTTGAGGACAGTTCCTACCCATTTGAAGATCTTGCCGGAGTAGGTGTCGCTTTTAAGCTGGCACATGCTTTGCTAGGGGAATTGCCTGAGGATTTACTTGAAATAGCGGCCATCGGCACCATTGCGGATTTAGTGCCTTTACAAGGGGAAAACCGCCTCATCGCTGCGAAAGGAATCGAGCAGTTACGATTGACTGGCCGTCCGGGGCTTGTTGCCCTAATGAAAGTGGCGAATGTTCAGCAGGAAGCATTGAATGAAGAATCAATCGGTTTTGCGATGGCACCGCGGATCAATGCTGTCGGACGACTTGGAGATGCCGACCCGGCTGTGGATTTATTGATGTCTGAAAACTTGGCAGAAGCGATGGAACTTGCCAATGAAATCAATGATATTAATAAAGAGCGTCAGGCGATGGTTGCGGCAATGGCGGAAGAAGCGATTCAAGAGGTTGAGGAAAACTTCCCGCCTGAGTCCAATGGTGTTCTTATCATCGGGAGAGAAGGCTGGAACGCAGGGGTAGTGGGTATTGTAGCCTCCAAACTGGTTGAACGCTTTTACCGCCCCACGATTGTATTAAGTTATGACCGGGAAAAGGGATATGCCAAAGGTTCAGCCCGGAGCATTGCCGGTTTCGATCTTTTTGAAAGTCTTTCCACCTGCCGTGAATTACTGCCTCATTTTGGTGGACATCCGATGGCTGCTGGAATGACATTGAAAATAGAAGATGTTCAGGAGCTTAGGGACCGCATGAACTTGATTGCGAAGGAACAGCTCAGCGAAGAGGACTTCACACCAATTACCAACTTGGATGGAGCAACCACTCTAGCGGAAGTTTCCGTTCAAACGATTCAGGAAATGAGCTTGCTGGCGCCATTTGGGGTTACGAATCCAAAGCCGAAGATTTTGATAGATTCCGTACAGCTTTCAAGTGTCCGCAAAATCGGTGCCAACCAAAATCACTTGAAAGTGCAGCTTGAAGATGGTGAAAGTCATAAACTTGATGGAGTGGGCTTCGGTCTAGGTCATTTTGTGGATGAAATAGCTCCGCACGCTGAAGTCTCGGTGATTGGAGAGCTTTCCATCAATGAGTGGAATAATATGAAAAAGCCCCAGATCTTTGTCCAGGATGTCTCTGTAAACCATTGGCAGTTATTCGATTACCGCGGTAAGGGTCAGGCAGAGAAGTGGCTTGCCGACATTCCGGCACAAAACCGGAAGATCGTCATTTTCTCGGAAGATATCTATAGTAGATATCCATTTTTACAAAACCATTCCGATCTCGTTCATATCAAGAATGGACAGGATGCAGATCAGCTCGACTGCTTCGAAGGCCATGTGGTATTTATGGACATGCCGCCGTTAAGGGAATATTTGAAACGGGTGATTGCCAATAAGAATCCATCGCGTATCTACGCTCACCTTTCCCATGAACAGGACCATTTCTTAAGTACGATGCCAACAAGGGACCATTTTAAATGGTTTTATGCCTTCCTCGCCAAAAAGGGCCCGCTCGATGTGAAAAGATATGGTGATGACCTTGCCAAGTACCGCGGGTGGTCAAGAGATACCGTGGATTTCATTTCTAAGGTGTTTTTTGAGCTTGATTTTGTTACAATAGAGAATGGGTTAATCATGCTCACAACCAATGCGAAAAAACGCGATCTCAGTGAATCTGAATCGTATATAAGAAAGAAAGAGCAATTTGAGCTTGAACAAGAGCTTGTTTATTCTTCCTATCAGCAATTATTCGATTGGTTCAATCATTATTTAGTTCATGAGGCAACAGACCTTGAGGAGGAAACAAAGCAATGGATTTAAAGCAATATGTAACAATTGTACAAGACTGGCCGAAACCGGGTATTGTCTTCAAAGATATTACAACATTAATGGATAACGGCGCAGCTTATAAATACGCAACAGACCAAATCGTCGAGTACGCTCGCGATAAAAATATCGATTTAGTGGTCGGACCGGAAGCACGCGGATTCATTATCGGATGTCCAGTCGCATACTCATTGGAAGTGGGCTTTGCACCAGTGAGAAAAGAAGGGAAACTTCCGCGTGAAACGATAAAAGTCGAATATGGTTTAGAATACGGCAAGGATGTTTTGACTATCCATAAAGATGCCATTAAACCGGGACAGCGTATCCTGATTACGGACGATTTACTTGCAACTGGCGGTACAATCGAAGCGACGATCAAATTGGTTGAAGAGCTTGGCGGAATTGTTGCCGGGATTGCATTCCTTATTGAATTGACGGACTTGGATGGCAAAGATAAATTAGACGGCTATGATGTCTTGACATTAATGAGCTTTTAATAAAGAAGAGCACTCTGACCAGGGTGCTCTTTCTGTTTTACCCGATTTAAATGGATTTTGTCGAATTTCCAGTGAAAAAATGCAGTATTCTTTATAAAATACACTTTTACTCTTTACATCCTTGCCTTTTTTTTCGATAATAGTAATAATAAAGAGTTTTTCTGCTAATAAGTTTATTTGCACTTGCATCCGTGTTAAGCGGATTTATTTTTTTTCGCAAAAATTGTCACGTTTTGCAGAATAAAGGGAAGTGCTACCAATCATACTCAATCCGGATTATATCCGGTGGCAGTTAAAGTGGGGTTAAGGTGATTAAATGGCTAATGATCAAATATTGACTGCCGAGCAGGTTGTAGAACGGGCCAGCTTATATCTTCAGCCGGAAGAAGCTGAATTTATTCATAGAGCGTTTAAGTATGCAGAGTATTCTCACCGGGAACAATTCCGTAAATCGGGGGAGCCGTATATTATTCATCCGATTCAAGTGGCGGGCATTCTTGCTGATTTAGAAATGGACCCTGCAACTATTGCGGCAGGTTTTTTACATGATGTTGTTGAAGACACGGAGATCACTCTGAAGGATATTGAAGAGAATTTCAGTCCTGAAGTCGCCATGCTCGTAGATGGCGTGACCAAATTAGGGAAAATCAAGTATAAATCACAACAAGAGCAACAGGCGGAAAACCATCGGAAAATGTTCGTGGCGATGGCCCAGGATATTAGGGTCATCTTGATCAAGCTTGCCGACAGACTGCACAATATGCGGACATTGAAGCATCTGCCGCAGGAAAAGCAGAGAAGGATATCGAACGAGACGCTGGAAATCTTCGCACCCCTTGCCCATCGTCTTGGTATCAGTACGATTAAATGGGAACTTGAAGATACTGCACTAAGGTATTTGAATCCTCAGCAGTATTACCGAATCGTCAACCTGATGAAGAAAAAGCGTGCAGAACGTGAACAGTATCTGGAAGAAGTCATTGATGAAGTGCGTAAAAACGTTGAGGAAGTCAACATTAAGGCTGATCTTTCCGGCAGACCGAAACATATTTACAGCATTTATCGCAAAATGGCTTTGCAAAATAAGCAGTTCAGTGAAATTTATGATTTGCTTGCAGTCCGGATCGTCGTCAATAGCATAAAAGATTGCTATGCCGTTTTGGGGATCATCCATACATGCTGGAAGCCGATGCCTGGCCGATTTAAAGACTATATCGCCATGCCTAAGCCAAATATGTATCAATCGCTCCATACGACGGTGATCGGCCCGAAAGGCGATCCGCTGGAAGTGCAGATCCGCACTTCCGATATGCATCGCATTGCGGAGTTCGGGGTTGCCGCGCATTGGGCTTATAAAGAAGGAAAAGATGTAGGTGAACAGCCTTCATTAGAAGAAAAATTGACTTGGTTCCGGGAAATTCTTGAATTCCAGGATGATGCGACAAATGCCGAGGAATTCATGGAATCACTTAAAATTGATCTTTTTTCTGATATGGTATTCATTTTCACGCCAAAAGGCGATGTCATCGAACTGCCATCAGGATCCAACCCGATTGATTTCGCTTACAGGATTCACTCGGAAATCGGAAACAAAACGATCGGTTCCAAAGTGAACGGGAAAATGGTACCGCTGGATTATAAATTGAAAACTGGCGACATCATTGAAATCCTGACATCTAAGCATTCATATGGTCCAAGTCAGGACTGGCTTAAACTCACTCAAACATCTCAAGCGAAAAATAAGATCCGCCAATTTTTCAAAAAGCAGCGCCGCGAAGAAAATATCGAAAAGGGCAAAGAGCTTGTTGAAAAGGAAATCAAGGAAATGGAGTTCGATCTGAAAGAAATCCTTTCTGCCGAGAACATCAAGCGTGTTGCAGATAAATTCAATTTCCTGAATGAAGAAGATATGTATGCAGCAGTCGGGTATAACGGAATAACAGCACTTCAGGTGGCTAACCGCCTTACCGAAAAGTGGCGTAAGCAGAAAATGGTCGAGCAAGAAGCGGATATTTCAGAAGCGGTAGCCGATCTGAAAACCTTCTCCAATTCATCTAAAAAACGTGACTCAGGTGTAAGGGTACCGGGGATTGATAACCTGCTTATCCGTTTATCACGCTGTTGCAACCCAGTTCCAGGGGATGAAATCGTTGGTTATATAACCAAAGGCCGTGGAGTTTCAGTCCATAGGCAAGACTGCCCGAACCTGGAAAGTGGTGATTCCGATCATCGCCTCGTACCGGTTGAATGGGAAAGTACGATTAACGAGCGCAAGGAATACATCGTTGAAATTGAAATCAGCGGGTATGACCGCCGCGGCTTATTAAACGAAGTGCTGCAAGCCGTCAATGAAACCAAGACCAACATTTCAGCGGTCTCGGGTAAATCCGACAGGAATAAGGTGGCGACCATTCACATGTCGATTTATATTCATAACATTGCCCATTTACAAAAGGTCGTTGACCGTATCAAACAAATTTCAGATGTTTATTCCGTTAGACGGATAATGAACTAAGGGGTTATTATTACCATGCGTGTTGTTTTACAACGTTCCAAAGCCGCCAAAGTCGTTGTCGCAGACCAAATAATCGGTCAAATCGACAGCGGGCTCGTTCTGTTGGTCGGTGTCACCCATGGGGATACCATCGATGACGCCGCATATTTGGCCGATAAGATTGTCAATCTCAGAATATTTGAAGATGAAAATGAAAAGATGAACCACTCACTATTGGATGTGGGAGGTTCGATTTTATCAGTTTCACAATTCACCCTATATGGCGATTGCCGTAAAGGCCGTCGACCGAACTTCATGGACGCCGCCCGTCCTGAAGAGGCGAATCAAATATATGAAGCATTTAACGAGGAACTCCGGAATAAAGGCGTCCATACGGAAACAGGTCAATTCGGTGCCATGATGGACGTTCAGCTTACTAATGATGGTCCCGTTACATTAATACTGGAAAGCAAAAAATAACCTGCTGCGGCAGGTTTTTTGTTTTTAGTCAATCAGTACGGACGAAAATGAAAAGCCAGCTTCGATGGGAAGCTGGCTTGTCTTTATTTGAAATATCGCGCCAATCCATTATAAATGGCTGATGTGATTTTTTCTTGATACTCATTTGATGATAACGTCAATTCTTCCACTGGATTACTTAAATAACCTAGTTCAATAAGTGTAGCTACCCGTTTGTTTTCCCTGATAACATGAAAATCCCCGTATCGTGATCCGCGGTTTGGCACCTGCATGGTGGAACCGAGTGAATTGGCCAGTGTAGTGGCCAATGAACGTTGGTAGCCATGATAGTAGTATGTTGTTATCCCGCTGGTGATCTGGTCCTTGGTGCTATCATAATGGAGGCTGATGAAAGCATCCGCGTTATGGATATGTGAAGTGCCGACCCGGGAAGGGAGCGGAACATAGGTATTGCCGCTTCTGGTCAATATCACTTTGGCCCCTGCAGCCTGAAGTTTGTCACGCAGCAACTCGGCCGTCCGGATCGTCAGGTTTTTCTCAAGAGTGCCACCGACCCCTACTGTACCGCTATCCCTGCCGCCATGGCCAGGATCGATAACGATTGTTTTATCCTTTAAATATTTTTCAACCCCAGGGCGTTGGATCTGCTCGGAATTCCCTTCGACCGTCACGATCCACCCCGCAACATAAGCGGTTTTCCCGTTATTTAGTTTAATCGAATACCAATCGCCTTCCATGCCTGTTGCGGAGAATGTTTCACCTTCATTGACCTGCTTTACGATTTCCGAGTTGCCATCAGGCTCACTTCTAAAAATCGTTCCATCATGAATGATGGTAATCTTGTTTCCCTTTGCCTCAATCCTTTCTTCCTTTGGCGTTTGTTCAACATTCTCTTTTTCCAAGTACCAACTCACGACCCAGCCCTTTTTTGAACCGGAAAGCTGGATCTGCGTCATTTTTCCCTTTGTTTGTAAGACGGCGTAAGTCTCATCCTTGTTCACCGAACCGATGACCTTGCTGTTTAGAGATGCATCTTTCCGCACATTTAAACCCGTAGCGGTCACCCTTGCAGTGGCTCCAGCCGTATTGATTTTCGAATTACCTTTATCTTGGCTTATTTGTATGTAAGGTTCAGCTACCCAGCCGCGGACTCCTTGGAAATCAATTTCGGCCCACTCATTTTCAATGCGAAAAACGGTCACTGACGTATTTTTATTCAGCTTTCCTAGCGTTGCGCTGCTTCTCGATGGTTCCGAACGGACATTAAGCCGGTCCACCAAAGTGACACCTGTTTTTACAGAGTGGTTCGTTGCTTCTTTTTTCTTAGATGAACCTTTCTTCGCTGCATCCCCGGAAGCGGCGGGAAGCTTAAGATAATCAGAAGAGACCCAGCCTTCAAGATCCGATGTTTTGACTTTTATCCAATTTTCATTCTTTTCAGTGATGTCGACAGCTGTTCCTTTATTCAAGGAGCCAACCGTTTGAAATGTTGTGCCGGGACCTGTACGGACGCGGACTGAGCTGCCTGAGATCATTCCTTGTCCGGATTCCTTTTTGACCAGGTTGATGTCCGAATCCGACGTTCTTTCCACTAGCCAATTGGCGACCCAGCCAGTTTTACCGATGCCCATCCGGATTTCGATCCAGTCGCCATCTTCCTTCAGGATTGGATAGGATTCCCCTTTTGCCAGTTTTTTTACGATAGGGAAACTGAGACCCGCGCCTTCACGTACATTGACCACTTTGGACGTCACGATAATTTCCCCTTCATCTTTTCCAAAAGCGTGATCGATGGGGAAAATTGCTGCCATAATCAGCATTAGGATCAGGCCGAATAAACCCGATTTCTTCTTCATAAGTTGTCTCTCCCTTTTAACGTCTATATGTATGTATTCTCGTTCAACAAAAATTTTCCTCTTTCCCTGTGCAAAAAACATTTTTTTTAGGAAAGAATAAAGCTTATATAACACTAGGAGGGAACCACATGAAATTCAGCGAAAAAAATCAAACGAGCTTAAGCGGGGGCAATCAAGTATTAGGTGTCGATTTTCACGATTTCATCCAGAAGGAACAAAGCTCAAACCTTGTTGAATTGGCATCAGAATACGGAGTCAATGTCAGGACGATCAAAAATTCGAAAAAACATTTTAACCAATAAAACGCGACAAAATACTGAAGCCTGCCTTGACATTTGAAGTTAACGTCCGTATGATTATAAAATATCAGACTTATTACTGCAATAACCAATGATGGAGAAGAGTAATTAAGAAACACATGGAAAGAGAGGAAATGCCGAGGCTGAAAGCATTCCACATGATGACTTAATGAAAGAACCCTCCGTAGGCTTCACTCCGAACGGATTTTTTCTTAATAGGAGATGGACGTAAAACAGGCGTTAACTGTTTTTGAGCGGGGGCACTTATTTTTTGTGCTTCAACTAGGGTGGCACCACGGGATATCCAAACTCTCGTCCCTTGTAACGGATAAGTTACAAGGGACGGGAGTTTTTTGTTTGGAAAAAATCAGTATAGCGCCGTATCAGAAAGGGCGCCTTGCTTTTAAGGAGGAAATAATATGTCTATTCAGATTCCTAGAGGTACCCAGGATTTATTGCCTGGACAAACGGAAATTTGGCAGTATATCGAAAAGACAGCGCGTGAGATTTGTCACCGTTATCAATATAAAGAAATCCGCACACCGATTTTTGAGCACACGGAATTATTTTTACGTGGTGTAGGGGATACGACCGATATCGTACAAAAAGAGATGTATTCATTTCAAGATCGCGGTGAAAGGAATTTAACCCTTCGTCCGGAAGGCACCGCATCAGTTGTTCGGTCTTATATCGAGAACAAAATGTTCGGGTGGGCCAATCAGCCGGTCAAGCTTTATTATATCGGGCCGATGTTCCGTTACGAACGTCCACAAGCAGGCCGCTTCCGTCAGTTCGTTCAATTCGGCATCGAGGCCTTAGGAAGTAAGGATCCCGGAATCGATGCAGAGGTTTTGTCACTTGCGATGAACCTGTACAAAGAACTTGGATTGAAAAAGCTGAAACTTGTGATCAACAGCCTTGGTGATAAGGAAAGCCGGACAGCGCATCGGAATGCATTAATCAAACATTTCGAACCTCGTATTGGCGAGTTTTGCCGTGATTGTCAAAATCGTCTGGAAAAAAACCCATTGCGTATCCTGGATTGCAAAAAAGATCACGATCACGAATTGATGAACACGGCGCCATCCATCATTGAATATTTAAATGATGAATCCCGTATTTATTTCGAAAAGGTTAAACAGCATCTTACGGACTTGGAAATCGAATTCGTCGAGGATCCGACGCTAGTGCGGGGCTTGGATTACTATAATCATACTGCTTTTGAAATCATGAGTGATGCAGAGGGCTTTGGCGCCATTACAACACTTTGCGGAGGCGGCCGATATAACGGGCTTGCTGAAGAACTTGGCGGACCGGAAACACCCGGAATCGGCTTTGCGCTTAGCATTGAACGCCTGATTGCAGCACTGCAAGCAGAAAACATCGAGCTTCCGATCAAAAAGGGTATTGACTGCTATCTTGTTTCATTAGGTGAAGCGGCCAAGGATTATACCGTCAAACTTGCCCATCAATTGCGGAATGCCGGTTTTACTGTCGAAAAAGACTATCAAGACCGTAAAGTGAAAGCTCAATTCAAATCAGCCGACCGTCTCGAAGCGAGATATGTGGCGACACTCGGTGAAGAGGAATTGGCAAATAATAAAATCAACGTGAAGTTCATGGAAACCGGTGAACAAGTCCAAATGGATCTTGCCACATTCGTTGAACAATTCAAAAAGCTACAGGCTTAAGGGGGAAATACCATGTTTGGCAGAACATACTTCAATGGTGAAGTGACAGAAGCAGCTATTGGTGAAAAAGTAACATTAAAAGGATGGGTACAAAAACGTCGGGATTTGGGCGGGGTCATCTTTATCGACCTGCGTGACAGAAGCGGAGTCGTCCAAGTCGTTTTCAATCCGGACATTTCGGCAGAAGCCTTGGCCACAGCTGAAAAGATCCGTAATGAATATGTCCTTGATATCCAAGGGACAGTCATCAAACGTGAGGAAGCCAACTTCAACCCGAATGTAACAACAGGTACGGTCGAAGTTCAAGCCGAAAACGTTACAATTTTAAATGAAGCGAAAACCCCTCCGTTCATCATTGATGAAAGAACGGATGTTTCTGAAGATATCCGCTTGAAATACCGTTATTTGGACTTGCGCCGTCCAGCGATGTTCGAAACGCTGAAAATGCGTAACCAAACAACAAAAGCAATCCGTGATTACTTGGACGGTGAAGGCTTCCTGGATATCGAAACACCTATCTTAACGAAAAGCACACCTGAAGGAGCGCGTGATTACTTAGTGCCTAGCCGTGTACACGAAGGTGAGTTCTATGCACTTCCACAGTCACCGCAAATCTTCAAGCAGCTATTGATGGTATCCGGTTTCGAACGTTATTATCAAATTGCCCGCTGTTTCCGTGATGAAGATTTACGTGCCGACAGACAGCCTGAATTCACGCAAATCGATATTGAAACAAGCTTCATGAGCCAAGAAGATATCATTAACACCGCAGAAAACATGATGGCTAAAGTGATGAAAGACGTAAAAGGGCTTGACGTAACACTGCCATTCCCTAGAATGACATACTTTGAAGCGATGGGCCGTTACGGTTCCGACAAACCGGATACACGTTTCGGAATGGAACTTAAAGATGTCTCTGGAATCGTCAAAGACAGTGATTTCAAAGTATTCACCGGAGCTATTGCAAACGGCGGACAAGTTAAAGCGATCGTCGTTAAGGACGGAAATGCAGATTATTCCCGTAAAGATATTGATGGATTGGCTGAATTTGCAGCGATTTACGGTGCAAAAGGCCTTGCATGGCTGAAAGTTGAAGAAGACGGAGTAAAAGGACCAATCGCTAAATTCTTCGCGGAAGATCAACAGCAATTAGTATCCGTATTGGAAGCTGAAGTGGGCGATCTAATCTTATTCGTTGCAGATAAGAAAGGCGTAGTCGCTGATGCACTTGGAGCACTTCGCAACAAGCTTGGTAAAGAAAGAGGCTTGATTGATCAAAGCAAATTCAACTTCCTATGGGTGACGGACTGGCCATTATTTGAATATGACGAAGAAGAAGGACGCTACTATGCAGCACACCATCCATTCACAATGCCATTCCGTGAAGACATGGACAAACTGGAATCAGACCCAGCAAGCGTCCGTGCACAAGCATATGACCTTGTCTTGAACGGCTACGAACTTGGCGGCGGATCACTGCGTATTTACGAACGCGACGTTCAGGAAAAAATGTTCAAAGTCCTTGGATTCTCGGAAGAAGAAGCGAACGCACAATTCGGCTTCCTAATGGATGCATTCGAATACGGAACGCCACCACACGGCGGAATCGCCCTTGGATTGGACCGTATGGTCATGCTGCTTGCTGGCCGCACGAACCTTCGAGACACCATCGCGTTCCCGAAAACAGCAAGCGCAAGCGACCTGCTGGTTGACGCACCAAGTGCTGTAAGTGACAAGCAATTGGCCGAACTTAGCCTAAGGCTTGCTGCACTAAAAAAATAATCAATCTGACAAAAATATGAAAAAATACCTAGATGGTTTCTCTTGAAACAGAGTTAAGCATTATGATATGATGTTTTCAACAAGTAAGAGTCCTGATGTGTTCGTTCTTTAACCTATAAGTTTTGACCGAACACTTATAGTTACCGGGAGCACTAGTTTCCTGGCCGCGTAAATGCCTCCCTCGAAGAGGACTTACAAACGCGAGGAACCGAGCACCCACCTGCGGAGAGCGGGTTCAAAACAAAGGCGTAAACGGCACAATTGGGACTCTTACAACTTACAAAGCAACTCATGTTAAATAAACATGGGTTTTTTTGTGCGTTAAAATAGTGAAGAATGGTAACTTACAAGTAAAAAGGGTGAATTCACGAGTAAATGGCATGAATTCACGAGTAAATGGTGCAAACTCACGAGTAAAAGGCTTGAATTTACGAGTAAATGGTGCAAACTCACGAGTAAAAGGTGTGAATTCACGAGTAAATGGTGCAAACTCACGAGTAATGGAGTGAAATTACGAGTAAATGGCATGAAATTACGAGTAATGGCGTGAACCCGCAAGTAATGGCGTGAACTCACGAGTAATGGAGTGAAATTACGAGTAAATGGCATGAAATTACGAGTAATGGAGTGAAATTACGAGTAAAAGGGGTGAACTCACGAGTAATGGCATGAATTCACGAGTAATGGTGCAAACTCACGAGTAATGGAGTGAAATTACGAGTAAAGAGCATGATTTTACAGTAAAAAGGGTGAATTCTCGACCGAATAAAAAAAATACATGAGTTTAGGAACAAATCTCACGAATTAAACAGAGTAAACTCAGAGTAAAATGCTGATTTTTAGTTTCCCAGCAGGAAAAAAGGTTTTAATAAAGAAGCTAAAAAAGAAGGAGTTGACGAATGAATGCTAAAACCGTGTGAAAAGCCTATGAAAATGCTCAAACTGGAGGCATTAAGCAGGAGGCTAACATCAAACCATCCAAAACAGGAACAGATAAGGAACGATTTCCGAAAAATTCGAACAGGGTTTAACGGGGAGCGGAGTATTGGAAATGAGTTGAAGGATCTTCCAAAAGAATATCGAGTATTACATGATTTGAGGTTAAGTCACGATGGGAGCCGTTATTTTCAAATGGATTTCCTTATTATCACCCGGAATTACTGTATCATCATCGAAGTGAAAAACTTTGCGGGAATGCTCTATTTTGATCGCTCTTATCCTCAATTGATTCGGACAAAAGATGGGCAGGAACAAGCTTATCTGGATCCATTAATTCAAGTGGATGTGCAAAAATCCTGCTTAATGGATTGGCTCACTCTTCATAACTTTCCCTCGCTACCGATTGAAACGCTCATTGCAAATGCAAACTCGAATACCATCATAAGGACTACCCCAGGTTTTACCCCCATTTTCAAAAAAATCACGGGAAAAGAAACTCTGATTTCCAAGATTCATACCATTGAAGAAAAGTATCCTTCTGCGCAGTTGACCCAAAGGCAGAGCAATAAACTATCGAACACATTGCTGCAAAAAAATACCCCATATGATCCGGATATACTCGAATGGTATCAAATTGATGTGAAAGATCTGCTAAATAGCGTTCAATGCCCTGATTGTTCAGCTCTTCATATGCAATATCACTGGGGCAAATGGTCATGTGGTCAATGTTCTTACGCCTCCAAGGATGCCCACATTCAAACTCTTCGTGATTATGCCCTCCTCATAGAGCCCAAAATTACGAATCAACAAGCACGGCTTTTATTACAAATAGATTCAATTGATATCATGCAACGAATGCTATCTGCTCTTGAATTGCCCTATTTGGGACAATATAAAAATAGAGTATATAGACTTGATGGATTAATTTACGAGTAAAGCGCCCAAACTCACGAGTAAACGCCCTAAACTCACGAGTAAACGCCCTAAACTCACGAGTAAACGCTCCAAACTCACGAGTAAAGTGCCCAAACTCACGAGTAAAGCGCCCAAACTCATGACCAAACCCAATTTCTCTCGAGTAAGTCTCCATTATTCTCGAATACAACTTAAATATCCCCATTTAAGTAACATTCCGCAATATAGATTCGTAAATTATAGTAAGATTGAAATAATAATTAGCCAAGGATAGAAAGTAGTGAGAGCTTTGAAGGATTTATTGAATGCAAAGAGGAAGGAAATGCTTCAATTAGTGGAGCAGCTAGTGAATATAGATAGTGGTTCTCATACGAAAAAGGGCATTGATGAAATTGGTTCGATTTTAAAAACGAAATTTGAAAGTTTGGATTTTATTGTGGATACGGTTGAGCAGCAGAAGTATGGCAATCAGCTGGTCATCCAGCATCGTGACGCGCATCAGCCGCATATTGTTGTCGTCGCACATATGGATACGGTTTTTCCTGAAGGGACAGCCCAAAAACGTCCTTTTAAAGTGAAGGGAAATCGGGCTTACGGTCCTGGTGTTGCTGATATGAAGGCTAGTTTGGTTTTGCTTTTTTATGCGATCCTTTGTTTGAAACAATCGGGGCAGACAGGCTATAAGCATATCCAAATCATTCTCAATAGTGATGAAGAGATCGGGTCTCCGTCGTCCGCTTCACTTATATCGGAAAAGGCGGCTGATAAGAAGTTCGCGTTAATTCTTGAACCGGCAAGGGCGGATGGTTCACTGGTCACGTCAAGAAGGGGCTGCGGGCAATTTAAGGTGGATGTAGTGGGGGTGGCCGCCCATTCAGGAATCGAACCAGAAAAGGGTAGAAGTGCAATTGAAGAATTGGCTCATAAGATCATCGCCTTACACCAATTGAATGATCCAAAGAAAGGAATCAGCGTTAATGTCGGCATGATTGAAGGAGGTTCTGCTGTCAATACCATCGCTTCCCATGCAGCCGCTTATGTGGATGTGCGGATCTCTGAAAAAAAGCAAGAAGGCATCATCCTCAAACAATTGAAAAAAATCTGCGCGGAAACCTATATTCCAGGGACGAAAACGGTATTAAGCGGGAAAATGGACCGGTCTCCCATGGAAAAGAACGAGAAAACGAACTTGCTTTTAGAGACGATCCGTCAGTCTGGGAAGGAGATTGGCATCCAAATCACGGATATGGCCACTGGTGGAGGATCGGATGCTTCTTTTACTTCTGAATTGGGTATAGCGACAGTGGATGGACTCGGGCCCATTGGAGGGGATGCACATAGTGATGAGGAGTATTTGGATATTCCCAGCCTGACAGAACGGACTCTCCTGCTGGCTACCATCCTTCAAAAATTATCGAAAATGACCTAGTACATTAATTCCGATTAGACTGCTTATATTTCGCTTGTCATAAATGATGTTTATGATATATTGTTAAATGGGAAGCTAAATAAGAACAGAATTTATTGGAGTTGAATATATATGCTGCATCAGTTTTCACGAAATGAATTAGCAATTGGCAAGGAAGGCATCGATATACTGAAAAACACGACCGTTGCTGTCCTGGGTGTGGGGGGCGTAGGTTCTTTTTCAGCTGAAGCATTGGCACGCACGGGTGTCGGCCGTATTATTCTTGTGGATAAGGACGATGTCGACATAACTAATGTAAACAGGCAGATTCATGCACTATTATCAACAGTCGGTCAACCGAAAGCGGAATTGATGAAAAATCGCATTCAAGACATCAATCCCGACTGCGAAGTGATCGCTCTTAAAATGTTCTATACAGAAGAAACGTTTGAGGAATTCTTCAGTTATGGCCTGGATTATGTCATTGATGCATCCGATACGGTCATTTATAAGATGCATGTGATGAAGGAATGCCTGAAACGGAATATCAAGGTGATTTCAAGCATGGGGGCCGCTAATAAAATGGATCCTACGCGTTTCCAAATTGCCGATATCTCCAAAACGCATACAGATCCGCTTGCAAAGGTCATTCGTACTAGATTGCGTAAAGAAGGCATCACAAAGGGAATTCCCGTCGTCTTCTCGGACGAAAGCCCGATTGTCATTCGTGAGGATGTCCGGAAAGAAGTCGGCAATGATGAGGCAAAAATCCGTAAAGCCCAAATGCCGCCATCTTCGAATGCTTTCGTACCATCTGTAGCGGGCTTAATTGCGGCAAGCTGGGTAATCAATGATATTTTAAAAGACATTGAAGTTCGCCGTGTAAATGATTGATAATAAGTTGACTGACTCTATACGGGGTCAGTTTTTTTGTCGAAAAAGCATATATTTCCTTATAATAACTTTTTTATCCATATCTTATAGACGGGGTCGAAAGAATGAGATAAAATATTTTCAGAATATTTTTTTTATTCAGATATCATTTTTACTTAAAAGAACATACAAAACAAGGGGGTTTCAAATGAAGAATAAAAAGCTGGCAGGAGTGTTTCTATCGCTTTCATTGGTTGCAGGGGCGCTCGCAGGCTGTGGTGGCGACTTGAAAACCAGCAGTTCAGGCGGGAGTTCATCCAAATCGGGTGACACAATCAAAATTGGGGCCAACCTTGAATTGTCCGGAGGTACGGCATCATTCGGCCAATCGGCCGCAGACGGTTTGAAACTGGCCATCGATGAAATTAATAAAGAGGGCATCAACGGTAAGAAACTGGAAATCGTTAAGGTTGATAACAAATCAGATGCAGCAGAAGCTACAAGCGGTTCGATTAAGTTAGTCAGTCAGGACAAGGTTGTTGCTGTAGTCGGATCAGCGACAAGCACAAATACCTTGGCACAGGTTCAGGTCGCACAGGATAATAAAGTTCCTCTACTTACACCAACTGCAACAAATCCCGACATCACCAATAAAGCTGGAAAGCTGAATGATTATGTGTTCAGAACTTGCTTTATCGATCCATTCCAAGGTACGGTTGCAGCCAATTTCGCATCCGACGAAATAGGGGCGAAGACGGCTGCGATCTATGTGGACAGCGCAAGTGATTATTCTAAAGGGTTGGCCGCAGCTTTTAAAGAAGCGTTCACTGCCAAGGGCGGTAAAATCGTTGCAGAAGAAGCTTATGTTACAAAAGATACTGATTTCCGCTCTACATTGACGAGGATCAAATCCGCAAAACCAGAGTTCGTTTTCCTTCCTGGTTATTATGAAGAAGTCGGATTGATCTTAAAGCAGGCCCGTGAGGACGGGATGGACCTTCCGTTCATGGGCGGAGACGGCTGGGATTCCCCGAAGGTCGTTGAAATTGCCGGAGCGGAGGCGTTAAAAAATACCTATATTACGAATCACTATTCCCCAGAAGATGAAGATCCAAAAATTCAGGATTTCGTTGCAGCCTTCAAAAAGGAATACAATAAAACACCGGATGCTTTTGCCGCACTTGGCTATGATACTGGGTACTACCTGGCAGATGCCATCAAAAGGTCTGGAGATGCCTCTCCCGAAAAAATCAGACAAGCGTTGGAAGAAGTCAAAGATCTTAAATTAGTTTCCGGAACGCTGAACCTTGATGAAAATCATGATCCGATCAAATCGGCGACCATTTTGGAATATGTAGATGGCAAACAAACATTCAAGACAAAAATCAATCCATAATACCTTATGTGGATAGGGGGCAGCACCCCCTATTCTATATTCACTTAAATAACGCCTTATCGGGGAGAGTGGAATATGGAACTGATTCAGCAATTGGTAAATGGCATTTCACTCGGCAGCATTTATGCATTGATTGCGCTTGGCTATACGATGGTATATGGGATCGTCAAGCTGATAAACTTCGCCCATGGCGACGTATTCATGGTTGGTTCATTTGTAGGGTTTTACGCCATAACCGTTATGGACTTATCCTTCATCCCGGCTTTATTGATTTCGATGGTCACTTGTGCCATCTTTGGCGTTTTAATTGAACGGATCGCTTATAAACCCCTTCGTAATGCAACACGGATTGCGGCCTTGATAACGGCCATCGGTGTTTCCCTTCTGATAGAAAATGGGCTGATTTACATCCGGGGCGCCCAGCCGGAAGCCTATCCAAATAATGTCCTTCCGATGGATAAACTCGATATATTCGGCGTTTCCATCAGCAGTCAATCGATATTGATCTTATCTGTATCCATCATTTTAATGATCATCCTACAATTCGTTGTCCATAAAACCAAAATCGGCAAAGCGATGCGTGCCGTTTCATTCGATTCCGAAGCGGCTAAGCTTATGGGAATCAATGTGAATCATACGATTTCAGCTACCTTCGCCATAGGCTCGGCCCTGGCAGGGGCGGCCGGTGTCATTTTTGGAATCTACTATATTAAAATCGAGCCGTTGATGGGCGTCCTTCCTGGCCTTAAAGCGTTTGTGGCCGCGGTATTGGGCGGTATCGGCATCATTCCGGGAGCAATGGTCGGCGGATTGCTGCTTGGAGTCATCGAGGCCTTGGTCAGTGCCGCCGGTTACTCTTTATGGCGCGATGGTGTGGCTTTCATCGTTCTTATCTTGATTTTGATTTTCTTGCCGCAGGGTCTATTCGGTAAAAATAAAAGAGAAAAAGTATAGGGGAGACAAAGCGATGACTACTTTAAAGAATTCAAAGGGTTTTTGGCTCTCGATCGTGCTCGCACTCATTTTTTTCGGAATCATGCAGTTCACCATTTCAAACGGTATGCTCAATCCATTTTATATCAACACACTCATGTTCATCGGCATCAATATCATGCTGGCGACGAGCCTTCATTTAATCATCGGTATAACCGGGCAGTTCTCTATCGGACATGCAGGCTTTTTAGCGGTAGGGGCCTATGCTTCGGCAGTCATGACGATGAAGCTGGAACTTCCTTTCATCCTGGCTGTATTGGCTGGGGGCATCATCGCTGCCGTTGCCGGTATGGTGATCGGGATACCGAGCCTACGCCTGAAGGGGGATTACTTGGCGATCGCAACACTTGGTTTTGGGGAAATTGTCCGGATAATCCTTTTGAATATTGAATATGTAGGCGGGGCAAGCGGAATGCAGGTATCTCATCTGACCACATGGCCATGGGTATTTGCCTGTGTCATGATCACCATCATGGTCATCCGGAATTTTACCAATTCGACTCATGGACGTGCATGCATATCCGTAAGGGAAGATGAAACGGCGGCAGATTCGATGGGAATCAATACGACTTATTATAAGGTGGCGGCTTTCGTCATCGGAGCTTTTTTTGCCGGAGTTGCAGGATCGCTTTATGCCCATAATTTCTATATTATCCAGCCATCGAATTTCGGTTTCCTAAAATCCTTCGATATTCTGATTTTCGTCGTACTTGGCGGTCTGGGAAGTTTATCAGGTTCGGTTTTGGCAGCCATTTTACTGACGATCGTGACGACATTCCTTCAGGATTATCCGGAAACGAGGATGATCATATACAGTCTTGTCCTGATCTTGATGATGATTTTCCGCCCGCAGGGTTTAATGGGAACAAGGGAAATCACGGCACTGTTCACACATAAGAAAACGAATGGGGGCAAAAAGGATGGAAGCCACAATACCGTTGCTTAAAGTAGATTCGGTGGGTATCCGTTTTGGCGGGTTGAAAGCCGTGTCAGATGTGAACGTTGAATTATTTCCAGGGGAACTTGTTGGCCTTATCGGACCGAATGGAGCTGGAAAAACGACATTCTTCAACTTGTTGACGGGTGTTTATGTCCCTACAGAAGGGACGATTGCCTTGAATGGGGAAAATCTAAAAAAGCAGCCGCCTTATAAAATTACCCGTAAAGGGATTTCGAGGACCTTTCAAAATATCCGCCTCTTCAGTGAGCTATCCGTGATCGATAATGTGAAGGTGGCTTACCACTCGCTCGCCAAGCATATGATTCCAAGTTCCATATTCCGGTTGCCGGGACATTTTTCCGGAGAAAAGGAGATGGATGAAAAGGCGTTGGAATTCTTGAGGATTTTCAACCTTGACCATTTTAAGGATGAAAAGGCGAAGAATCTGCCATACGGACAGCAAAGGCGGCTGGAAATTGCACGTGCTCTCGCCGCAAACCCGAAACTGCTTTTACTTGATGAACCAGCAGCCGGGATGAATCCGCATGAAACGAAAGAATTGATGAATCTCATTGCTTTTATCCGGAAGGAATTCAACCTTACCGTATTGCTCATTGAGCATGATATGTCACTGGTCATGGGGGTATGCGAACGGATTTACGTGCTCGATCATGGACAGCTCATCGCTCACGGAAAGCCGGAAGAAATCCGCAATGATCCAAAAGTTATCGAGGCGTATCTGGGCGAGGAGGTTTCATGATGCTGAAAATAGAGGACATCAATGTTTATTACGGCAATATCCAAGCATTAAAAGGTGTTTCCATGGAGATTAACGAAGGGGAGATCGTGACTTTGATCGGAGCGAATGGAGCGGGAAAAAGCACGTTGCTCAAAACGATTTCCGGGCTGTTAAAACCAAAGCAGGGAAAAGTTCTGTTCGAAGGCGATCCGATTGGAGGAGAGGCAGCACAGTCCATCGTGAAAATGGGCATTTCCCATGTACCTGAAGGCCGCCGTGTCTTTGCCAACATGACGGTTGCCGAAAACCTCGAGCTTGGGGCCTATTTGCGAAAGGACAAGGAAGGCATTAATAAAGATATGGAAAGGGTCCATGAGTTATTTCCGAGGCTGCTGGAGAGAATCAAACAGCAGGCTGGCACGCTTTCGGGAGGGGAACAGCAGATGCTTGCAATGGGTCGGGCCCTAATGGCGAAGCCCCGTTTATTACTGCTCGATGAACCTTCAATGGGCCTTGCGCCGCTGCTGGTGAAGCAAATATTCAACATCATCCAGGAAATCAGTGAGGCCGGCACCACGATCCTTTTGGTCGAGCAAAATGCCAACCTCGCTTTATCTATTGCAGATCGGGCATATGTCGTTGAAACGGGCCGAATCGTCCTCTCGGGCAATGCCGAGGAACTCACTTCAAGTGAAGAAATTAAATTGGCTTATTTAGGAGGACACTGAACCGCCGTTTGGCGGTTTTTTTGTGGGGAATTGAAGCTTGGAAGATGGGAAATATACAAGGTAGCTGAAAAATGGACAGGAGATTCATGCATGATTTTATGCATTCAAAATAGTATTATTCAATTTTGATATAGGAATTAAGACTAAAGAGGAGCGAAAAAACTGGGTTTAATTCCCTATCAGTATACTTGTATTTTGGTAAAAATGTAATTAATAGGATGGGTAAAATGAGAGAATGAATAAAATTTTTTGAGCAATAAATGAAGATTTTACAATTTCGATATAATTAAATTATCGGTTTTTTCTGAATATATCCATTGTTTTCACAATATTTAAAATATATAAAGATAAAAATGACAGTGTACTCCTTATGAAAAACTTACTATTTAGCGAAATATTCTCATAATTATTGTATAGACGGAATGAAAATTATGCGGTAAACTATTTTTCGAAATATTAATTTAATTTGAAAAATTTCATTTAATCAATTTTTTCTGGGGCATCTTGAATAAATATTCATGCATCAGAGCTATGATTACAAAATGGGGGGATTATTTTGAAGAAGAAAAAATTAGCAGGGGCATTCCTTTCTCTAACACTTGCTGCAGGAGTTCTGGCGGGTTGTTCCGGCTCCGGTTCATCAGATAAAACAAGCGGGGACGGTGATACGATCAAGATCGGTGTCAACCTTGAATTATCAGGCGGTGTAGCCTCATATGGTCAATCAATTGCGGAAGGCCTGGAACTTGCGACTGCAGAAATCAATAAAGAAGGCATTGACGGAAAAAAAATCAAACTAATAAAAGTCGATAATAAATCTGAAGCGTCCGAAGCGACTAGCGGCGCAATCAAGCTGACATCACAAGATAAGGTTGCGGCGATCGTGGGTGCAGCGACAAGCACGAACTCGATTGCACAAGTGCAGATTGCACAAGATAATAAAGTGCCGGTCATCTCACCTTCTGGTACAAGCCCTGAAATCACTTTCAGCAAGGATAAATTGAATGATTACATTTTCAGGACAAGCTTCATCGATCCTTTCCAAGGAACGGTTGCTGCGAATTTTGCCACTAAAGAAATCAAAGCGAAAAGTGCGGCCATCTATATTGACAGCTCAAGTGATTATTCAAAAGGATTAGCTGCAGCCTTTAAAGAACAATTCGAAAAAAATGGCGGAAAGATCGTAGCTGAGGAAGCTTACATTGCGAAGGATACGGATTTCCGTTCCACATTGACTCGTTTGAAATCGGCAAAACCTGATTTCATCTTCCTGCCTGGTTACTATGAGGAAGCTGGTCTGATCGTGAAGCAGGCGCGTGAAACTGGACTTGACGTCCCATTCATGGGCGGAGACGGCTGGGACTCTCCTAAGCTAGTTGAAATTGCCGGTGCAAAAGCGCTAAATAACACGTTCATAACGAACCATTATTCTTCAGGTGACCCTGATGAGAAAATTCAGAAATTTGTGTCAGCTTTTAAAGCGAAGTACAAAGATAAATCCCCGGATGCATTTAACGCTCTAGGATATGACACAGGATACTTCCTTGCCGATGCGATCAAACGTGCCGGTTCAGCCGATTCAGAAAAAATTAAAGAAGCGCTGGAAAAAACGAAAAACCTTGAGCTTGTAACGGGTACTTTTACATTGGATAAAAAACATAATCCGATCAAATCCGCTACAATCCTTGAATTTAAAGAGGGAAAACAAGTATTCAACACAAAAATCAATCCTTAATTTCGGAGAATAACTCCAACCCTTTCGCCGGCCCTTCGTCATAAAAGAAGGTGCTGGCGAATTCTCATTTTTCAGGTATACCAGGTCACTGAACTTCCCCTTGGCGGAATGCAAAGAGTCTGGACTAATCACATTATAAAATTAGATTTTTCAAGGAGAGTCGAACATGGAATTGATACAGCAGTTAATAAACGGAGTTTCACTAGGAAGTATTTATGCCCTTATCGCTCTCGGTTATACGATGGTTTACGGGATTGTTAAATTGATAAACTTTGCACATGGTGATGTCTTCATGGTCGGCTCATTCGTTGGATTTTACTCGATAACGGTTCTGGATCTTTCATTTGTGCCAGCTCTATTAATCTCGATGACGATCTGTGCGCTCTTTGGAGTGATAATCGAGCGTATCGCATACAAGCCATTACGAAACGCTACGCGTATTGCAGCACTTATCACGGCCATCGGGGTCTCCCTTTTGATCGAATACGGATTCATCTACGTCCGTGGTGCACAGCCGGAGGCTTACCCGAATGATGTATTGCCGACGGACAAGTTCAATATCTTTGGAGTTTCCATCAATAGTCAATCGGTTTTGATTTTTGGAGTGGCTGTAGTCCTGATGATCATTCTTCAAATCATCGTTCATAAAACAAAAATAGGAAAAGCCATGCGTGCTGTTTCATTCGATGCGGATGCAGCCAAGCTGATGGGGATCAATGTTAATAACACGATTTCTGCCACCTTTGCAATCGGCTCCGCTTTAGCTGGGGCAGCGGGCGTCATTTTCGGCATTTATTATATTAAGATCGAACCGCTAATGGGTGTGCTTCCGGGGTTGAAGGCATTTGTCGCCGCCGTACTTGGAGGGATCGGGATTATACCGGGCGCCATGGTCGGAGGCTTATTACTTGGTGTCATCGAGGCTTTGGTCAGTGCCGCCGGTTACTCATTATGGCGTGATGCGGTAGCCTTCGTCGTACTGATTCTTATCTTGATTTTCATGCCACAAGGCTTATTCGGTAAAAACAAAAAAGAAAAAGTATAGGGGAGACAAAGCAATGACTACATTTAAGCGGGCAAAAGGTTTTTGGCTCTCGATTTTACTATCATTGATCTTTTTCGCCGTAGTTCAAGTGTTAATCGGCGGCGGATCGCTAAATCCTTTTTATCAAAATACGCTCATGTTCATCGGGATCAATATCATTCTGGCAGCGAGCCTTCACTTGATCATCGGGATAACAGGGCAGTTTTCCATCGGGCATGCCGGATTCCTGGCAGTCGGAGCCTATGCTTCAGCCGTTATGACCATGAAGCTTGACATGCCTTTTGTTGCAGCATTGATAGTGGGCGGTTTGGCGGCAGCGCTGGCAGGATTGATCATCGGAATCCCAAGCTTACGTTTAAAAGGTGACTACTTGGCGATTGCCACCCTCGGTTTTGGGGAAATCGTCCGGATCGTGCTTTTGAATATCGATTATGTTGGCGGGGCAAGCGGGATGCAGGTATCCCATTTGACCACTTGGCCTTGGGTATTCGCTTCCGTTATCGTTACGATCATCGTCATCAGGAACTTCACAAGTTCGACACATGGCAGAGCCTGCATATCGATCCGTGAGGACGAGACAGCTGCCGATTCGATGGGGATCAATACGACCTATTACAAAGTTGTCGCGTTTGCGATCGGTGCCTTTTTCGCCGGAATTGCTGGAGGGCTTTACGCTCATAACTTCTACATCATCCAGCCATCCAACTTCGGATTCCTGAAGTCATTCGATATCTTGATCTTAGTTGTACTTGGCGGCCTTGGAAGTCTTTCAGGAGCCGTATTGGCGGCCATCTTACTGACTGTTGTCACGACATTCCTTCAGGATTATCCTGAAACGCGAATGATCATTTATAGCCTGGTGCTAATCGTCATGATGATCTATCGTCCACAAGGTTTAATGGGGACAAAAGAAATAACATCCATGTTCAAACGTAAAGGAGGCAGCAGCCATGAAAATAAAAACACCGCTGCTTAAAGTCGATTCGGTCGGCATCCAGTTCGGGGGGCTAAAAGCCGTTTCCGATGTTAACGTCGAGCTGTACCCTGGGGAATTGGTTGGCTTGATTGGACCGAACGGAGCCGGGAAAACGACTTTTTTTAACTTACTGACAGGGGTATACGTCCCGACGGAGGGAACGATTTCTTTAAAAGGGGAGGACTTGAGAAAAAAGCCTCCATATAAAATCACACAAAAAGGCATCAGCCGGACATTCCAGAACATTCGCTTATTCAGTGAACTATCCGTGATCGATAATGTAAAGGTGGCCTATCATTCCCTTTCGAAGCATAGCATTTTAAGCTCGATCTTCCGGATGCCGATCCATTTTAAAGGCGAAAAGGAAATGGATGAAAAGGCGATTGAGTTCCTGAAGATTTTCAACCTTGATCAATATAAGGATGAAAAGGCTAAGAACCTGCCATATGGCAAACAAAGACGTTTGGAAATTGCCCGTGCACTTGCAGCCAACCCGAAATTGCTTTTGCTGGATGAACCGGCAGCGGGAATGAACCCTCAAGAGACGCACGAGCTCATGAACCTGATTGCCCTCATCCGTGAGAAATTTGATTTGACCGTATTATTGATTGAACATGATATGCCGCTCGTCATGGGTGTTTGCGAACGCATATATGTACTCGATCACGGACAGCTGATCGCTCAAGGCAAGCCAGAGGAAATCCGTAACAATCCAAAAGTCATCGAGGCCTATCTGGGCGAGGAGGTTTCATAATGTTAAAAATCGAGGACATCAACGTCTATTATGGAAACATTCAAGCCTTGAAAGGAATCTCGCTTTCTATTAATGAAGGTGAAATCGTTACCCTGATCGGGGCAAACGGAGCGGGGAAAAGCACGATGCTGAAAACCATTTCCGGACTGTTAAAACCAAAACAGGGGAAAATCATGTATGAAGGGCAATCCATCGGCGGAAAGGCCGCACAATCCATCGTGAAAATGGGCATTTCCCATGTACCTGAAGGCCGGCGTGTATTTGCTAATATGACCGTTGAAGAGAACCTTCAGCTTGGTGCCTATTTACGCAAAGATAAGGCAGGCATCAAGCAGGACATGGAGAAAGTCTATGAATTATTCCCGCGTTTGCTTGAACGCCTGAAACAGCAATCCGGAACCCTTTCCGGCGGTGAACAGCAAATGCTCGCAATGGGCAGGGCACTCATGGCCAAGCCCCGGCTTTTGTTGTTGGACGAGCCATCCATGGGACTCGCCCCATTATTGGTGAAGCAAATCTTTCATATCATCGAAGAAATCAATAAAACAGGTACAACGATCCTGCTGGTTGAACAAAATGCCAACCTTGCCCTATCCATCGCGGACAGAGCCTATGTTGTCGAAACCGGCCGAATTGTCCTATCAGGCAAATCTGAGGAACTGACCGCAAGCGAAGAAATCAAGAATGCCTATTTAGGAGGACATTAAACCGCTTTATAGCGGATTCAAACTGCAGACAAACTCGAAGAAAAGCGAGTGTGCCTGCAGTTTTTTTTTTTTTTTTTTGAAAAAAGTTCCAGTTGATTTCAGAAATCCGCTCCCTTTCCGCCGACTGTCTGCCAAGCCTCATCAAAGCAAGCGCCTGCGGGGTCTCGGCTAGCCAGTAATTCGGCAGGAGTGTCGCAAATTTCTTCAATCTAATGAGGGTTACAGCCATAATAAAAAGTAAAAAACATGAAGGGAAAACAAGTTTACTTTTAATCAGGGTTCGAGGTGAGATACTTCCGAACTCCTTTTGTCTACAAACTGAAACCACTAAGCGTTTTTTTCTTTTGGAAAATATGTAATTTTACTAGTTAAAAAGGTTAGTAAAACCAAATCACTCGGTATACAATCTAGTTAGGGATAATAGTAGAATGGGTTCATGTCAAAACCTCATCCATAGCTATTCTTAATCATATTTTTTGGAGTGATTTCATGCACAAACTTATTCAGGCCTTACTACCGGTTCTACTGCTGTTTATGATTCTGCCAATCTGCGAGCCGGATGCTGCATCTGCAGAAGAAATCCCGCAATCCGATGGTGTCATCGTCAAATATAAAGAGACGAATGATGAGCCGATCAATGACTTGATAGAAAAGGTCGAGGTCCCTAAAGGGGAAACGACCGACAACGTTATCGAGGAACTTGAAGAACAGAAGAATGTGGAATATGCAGAGCCAAACTATCTTTTCAAGAAGATGAACAGTCCGAACGACCCTGCCTATAAAGACCAGTGGCATCATAAAACGCTCGGAACGAATGCAGCATGGACAAAAACCATGGGCTCAAAAGAAATGATCGTAGCCATTATTGACGATGGGATCGATCGTAACCACGCTGATTTAAAAGGGAAAATCGTCAATGCCTATGATACGGTACGCAATCGGAAGAATATCGTACCAAAAGGGGAGCATGGAACGCATATCGCCGGCATCATTGCAGGTTCTGCGAACAACGGCATTGGTGGAGCGGGTGTTGCGCCTAACGTAAAACTCATGCCGATCAACGTTTTTGATGGCGAATATGCCAATACGGCCGATATCATTGACGCCATTCATTTTGCCGTACAGCATAAGGCTAACATCATCAATATGAGCCTGGGAGACACCAGTTATTCGGAGGCGTTGAACAAGGCTGTCCAAGAAGCCTATAAAAAAGGCGTCCTGATCGTCGCAGCTGCCGGGAATGAAGGTGATATGGGCAAAAATGTACAGCGTGTGTATCCAGCTGCATTCAGCCATGTCATTTCCGTTGCCGCCACTGACTCAAGGGATAAGCGTACCAGTTATTCCAACTACCATTCAACAGTGGATATTGCAGCCCCTGGAGATGATATCCTTTCAACCTTACCGGATGGTAAATACGGCTGGATGAGCGGAACATCGATGGCCACGCCGATGGTGACGGGTGTAGCGGCACTGATTTGGTCGTATGAGCCCAAGCTCAACAAATCGGAGGTCGAATACCGCCTATATGATTCAGCCGTGGACCTCGGTGCAAAAGGGAAAGACATCTACTATGGAAACGGGCGGCTCAATGCCAAAAAAGCGCTGGAAATGAAGACGCTGACCAAACCGGCCGTGACCGCGATTTCCGATAGGGACACCAAGATGAATGGGAAAATCCCAACTGATTTCAAAACGGGGACCGTCTCCATTTATACCGATAAAAAACAACTCGCCACAGTGAAGATCAACGGCGAAAAGTCGTTTACAGCGTCCATCGAAAAACAAACAGCCGGCACGACCATCTCTACTAGGGTCATCGATAAATCGGGAAATAAAAGTATACCCGTTTCATTTAAAGTGGCAGATAAAACGGCTCCCTTAAAACCGTCAGTAAATACGGTAGGAGACAATACCGTTAAAGTAGTTGGAAAAGCGGAAGCGGGATCTGCAGTCACTGTCAAAAATGGCAGTACGGTCCTTGGTAAAGCAAATTCCAATAACGCTGGGAATTTCACCGTAACGATGTCAAAGAAACAAAAAGCAGGAATGGTCCTATCCGTTACAGCAACCGATAAAGCAGGAAATACAAGCTCAGCCAAAACAGTGACCGTCGCAGACAAAACAGCACCAAGTAAACCTACGGTCAACACGGTCACGACAAAAACGACAAAAGTAACAGGCAAAGCAGAAGCCAACTCCACTGTCTCCATCAAAGTATCAGGAAAAGTGATCGGCTCTGCCACAGCAACGAATAAAGGTACTTTCTCGGTTAAAATCCCCAAGCAAAAAGCAGGGAAAAACCTATATACCTATGCCAAAGACAAAGCGAAAAACGTAAGTGAATCAAGGAAAGTCACGGTTAAAAAGTGATATGAAAATAGGAACAGCCCCCATAATAAGTACTGGGGGCTGTACTTGTATCACTCTTGTTTTGGGTCAAAAAAAAGAAGCAATAGCGAATATTGCTTCTTTGCTCATCTGTTGTTTCAACTACTTTGCAATATCGTCCTACACGAAATACTTTAAATTTCACCTTCTTCAAGCCTCCTATTATATTCAATTTTACTTATTAATCCTTTTGCATTACAGGTAAGACAATCTGTATAAATATCGTAGGCCCCCGTACCTGCACAAACATGGCATTTAACATGAGTTTCCGGTATATCCTTTTGCATGAATGAAAAAAGTTTTCCAATATACTGCAGAATAAGCATTCCCAAAACTCCTTTTTTTTTAATCATACAACAAAAAAAGGCGAAACCAACATGAAATACAATATCATTACTTAAATCAAATAAAACCATTACATACTTTACATTGAATTAAAAAATCGCCTCGATAAATTCAAGGTTATTTTATTAGGTAAGAAAGGGCGAGGAGTGAACAGTCCTTAAAGATATACTTATTTAATTGTTCGTTGCCGTAAAGTTTTGTTCCAACTCTCCCTTTAAATCAAAGGCTGTTTTCACATACTTTGTTACTATTTACCAGGTAGTGAGTTGTGGTTGATTTCCCCTCCAGATGCTCGCTTTCCGCGGGGCGGGCGGTGAGCCTCCT